>NC_021742.1 GCF_000422085.1 Serratia liquefaciens ATCC 27592 | reverse complement strand
GGGAACTCAAAGGAGACTGCCGGTGATAAACCGGAGGAAGGTGGGGATGACGTCAAGTCATCATGGCCCTTACGAGTAGGGCTACACACGTGCTACAATGGCGTATACAAAGAGAAGCGAACTCGCGAGAGCAAGCGGACCTCATAAAGTACGTCGTAGTCCGGATCGGAGTCTGCAACTCGACTCCGTGAAGTCGGAATCGCTAGTAATCGTAGATCAGAATGCTACGGTGAATACGTTCCCGGGCCTTGTACACACCGCCCGTCACACCATGGGAGTGGGTTGCAAAAGAAGTAGGTAGCTTAACCTTCGGGAGGGCGCTTACCACTTTGTGATTCATGACTGGGGTGAAGTCGTAACAAGGTAACCGTAGGGGAACCTGCGGTTGGATCACCTCCTTACCTAATGATATTGATTCGCGTGAAGTGCTCACACAGATTGTCTGATAGAAACGTAATGAGCAAAAGCGCTACCTGTTGATGTAATGAGTCACTGACTCATGCTGATACGAACCGATTAAGACAGTCAGTTTAATCGGATTTTCGTGTCCCCATCGTCTAGAGGCCTAGGACACTGCCCTTTCACGGCTGTAACAGGGGTTCGAATCCCCTTGGGGACGCCATCCGATAATGAGTGAAAGACATTATCACCGGTTCTTGGAACCGAAAACATCTTAAAGATGACTCTTGCGAGTCGTGTTTAAGATATTGCTCTTTAACAATCTGGAACAAGCTGAAAATTGAAACATGACAGCTGAAACTTATCCCTCCGTAGAAGTATTGGGGTAAGGATTAACCTGTCATAGAGTCTCTCAAATGTAGCAGCACGAGAGTGTTCTCTGTTTACAGAAACACCTTCGGGTTGTGAGGTTAAGTGACTAAGCGTACACGGTGGATGCCTAGGCAGTCAGAGGCGATGAAGGGCGTGCTAATCTGCGATAAGCGTCGGTAAGGTGATATGAACCGTAATAACCGGCGATACCCGAATGGGGAAACCCAGTGCAATTCGTTGCACTATCGTTAAGTGAATACATAGCTTAACGAGGCGAACCGGGGGAACTGAAACATCTAAGTACCCCGAGGAAAAGAAATCAACCGAGATTCCCCCAGTAGCGGCGAGCGAACGGGGAGGAGCCCAGAACCTGAATCAGTTCTTGTGTTAGTGGAAGCGTCTGGAAAGTCGCACAGTAAAGGGTGATAGTCCCGTACACTAAAATGCATTAATTGTGAGTTCGATGAGTAGGGCGGGACACGTGACATCCTGTCTGAATATGGGGGGACCATCCTCCAAGGCTAAATACTCCTGACTGACCGATAGTGAACCAGTACCGTGAGGGAAAGGCGAAAAGAACCCCGGCGAGGGGAGTGAAATAGAACCTGAAACCGTGTACGTACAAGCAGTGGGAGCACCTTCGTGGTGTGACTGCGTACCTTTTGTATAATGGGTCAGCGACTTATATTTTGTAGCAAGGTTAACCGTATAGGGGAGCCGTAGGGAAACCGAGTCTTAACTGGGCGAATAGTTGCAAGGTATAGACCCGAAACCCGGTGATCTAGCCATGGGCAGGTTGAAGGTTGGGTAACACTAACTGGAGGACCGAACCGACTAATGTTGAAAAATTAGCGGATGACTTGTGGCTGGGGGTGAAAGGCCAATCAAACCGGGAGATAGCTGGTTCTCCCCGAAAGCTATTTAGGTAGCGCCTCGTGAACTCATCTTCGGGGGTAGAGCACTGTTTCGGCTAGGGGGCCATCCCGGCTTACCAAACCGATGCAAACTCCGAATACCGAAGAATGTTATCACGGGAGACACACGGCGGGTGCTAACGTCCGTCGTGAAGAGGGAAACAACCCAGACCGCCAGCTAAGGTCCCAAAGTCATGGTTAAGTGGGAAACGATGTGGGAAGGCATAGACAGCCAGGATGTTGGCTTAGAAGCAGCCATCATTTAAAGAAAGCGTAATAGCTCACTGGTCGAGTCGGCCTGCGCGGAAGATGTAACGGGGCTAAACCATGCACCGAAGCTGCGGCAGCGACGCTTAGGCGTTGTTGGGTAGGGGAGCGTTCTGTAAGCCGTTGAAGGTGGCCTGTGAGGGTTGCTGGAGGTATCAGAAGTGCGAATGCTGACATAAGTAACGATAAAGCGGGTGAAAAGCCCGCTCGCCGGAAGACCAAGGGTTCCTGTCCAACGTTAATCGGGGCAGGGTGAGTCGACCCCTAAGGCGAGGCCGAAAGGCGTAGTCGATGGGAAACAGGTTAATATTCCTGTACTCGGTGTTACTGCGAAGGGGGGACGGAGAAGGCTAGGCTAGCCGGGCGACGGTTGTCCCGGTTTAAGCGTGTAGGGGGAGTGACCTGGTAAATCCGGTTACTTATCAACCCTGAGGCGTGATGACGATGCACTACGGTGCAGAAGTAGTTGATGCCAAGCTTCCAGGAAAAGCCTCTAAGCATCAGGTAACACAGAATCGTACCCCAAACCGACACAGGTGGTCAGGTAGAGAATACCAAGGCGCTTGAGAGAACTCGGGTGAAGGAACTAGGCAAAATGGTGCCGTAACTTCGGGAGAAGGCACGCTGGCGCGTAGGTGAAGAGACTTGCTCTCGGAGCTGAAGCCAGTCGCAGATACCAGCTGGCTGCAACTGTTTAATAAAAACACAGCACTGTGCAAACACGAAAGTGGACGTATACGGTGTGACGCCTGCCCGGTGCTGGAAGGTTAATTGATGGGGTCAGCCGCAAGGCGAAGCTCTTGATCGAAGCCCCAGTAAACGGCGGCCGTAACTATAACGGTCCTAAGGTAGCGAAATTCCTTGTCGGGTAAGTTCCGACCTGCACGAATGGCGTAATGATGGCCAGGCTGTCTCCACCCGAGACTCAGTGAAATTGAACTCGCTGTGAAGATGCAGTGTACCCGCGGCAAGACGGAAAGACCCCGTGAACCTTTACTATAGCTTGACACTGAACATTGAGCCTTGATGTGTAGGATAGGTGGGAGGCTTTGAAGCGTGGACGCCAGTCTGCGTGGAGCCAACCTTGAAATACCACCCTTTAATGTTTGATGTTCTAACTCGGCCCCATAATCTGGGGTGAGGACAGTGTCTGGTGGGTAGTTTGACTGGGGCGGTCTCCTCCCAAAGAGTAACGGAGGAGCACGAAGGTTAGCTAATCACGGTCGGACATCGTGAGGTTAGTGCAAAGGCATAAGCTAGCTTGACTGCGAGAGTGACGGCTCGAGCAGGTACGAAAGTAGGTCTTAGTGATCCGGTGGTTCTGAATGGAAGGGCCATCGCTCAACGGATAAAAGGTACTCCGGGGATAACAGGCTGATACCGCCCAAGAGTTCATATCGACGGCGGTGTTTGGCACCTCGATGTCGGCTCATCACATCCTGGGGCTGAAGTAGGTCCCAAGGGTATGGCTGTTCGCCATTTAAAGTGGTACGCGAGCTGGGTTTAGAACGTCGTGAGACAGTTCGGTCCCTATCTGCCGTGGGCGTTGGAAGATTGAGAGGGGTTGCTCCTAGTACGAGAGGACCGGAGTGAACGCACCACTGGTGTTCGGGTTGTCATGCCAATGGCACTGCCCGGTAGCTAAGTGCGGAAAAGATAAGCGCTGAAAGCATCTAAGCGCGAAACTTGCCTCGAGATGAGTCTTCCCTGGGTCTTTAAGGCCCCTGAAGGAACGTTTAAGACTAAGACGTTGATAGGCTGGGTGTGTAAGTGCAGCGATGCATTGAGCTAACCAGTACTAATGATCCGTGAGGCTTAACCTTACAACACCAAAGGTGTTTTAGAGAGATTGTAGAGATTTTCAGCGAGTTCCGAGATTGGTTTCAATGGCTGCGGGAGTGGCGGTTGGAATGAAACAGAATTTGCCTGGCGGCAATAGCGCGGTGGTCCCACCTGACCCCATGCCGAACTCAGAAGTGAAACGCCGTAGCGCCGATGGTAGTGTGGGGTCTCCCCATGCGAGAGTAGGACACTGCCAGGCATCAATTAAGCCAAGAGGCCATCCGCAAGGATGGCCTTTTTGCTATGTGCGAAAGAAAAAGGCGCAGCCAGGCTGGGTCTTGTTAGCCGATAATCTGCACTTTCCTACGAATAAATTCCTGCCAGTTATATTCGCGATTATAAATATGGTTAATGTTTAAAAAACATAACTGTTTTCAGATGAATGTAAATCAGCCCTAATTGGATTGGTTTGGCTCTCAACAATAAGCGCACCCATCAAGAAAAACTTTTATTAATCACCTTAACCATTATCTCTAATGTATTACCTAATTAATTTATATAGAAATTACCTTATAAAACAATTAGAAATATTTCATCTATGGATGATCTCCAGATAAAAGCAATATCAATGAAAACAAATATTAGTCTGACGTACCGAATCGAGTAGACTAGGTGGAGGTTCATTTCCGTATAGGTATTTATCGTTATGTCTACTGAAGGCGCGTCATTAAAAAACCACAATACCTTTGCGCTCCCGGTCAACGCAGCGCATCTGGTCATTGCCAACACTATCGAATTAATGATCAAGGTTTGGCAGAAAACGCAGAAGCGCCAAGAGCCGCTGCTGGTACTCGGTGAAGGAAGTAACGTCCTGTTTCTTGAAGACTTTGCCGGTACGGTCATGATCAATCAATTGAAAGGCATTGATATTAGAGAAGAAAAGGATGCCTGGTTCCTCCACGTCAGCTCAGGTGAAAATTGGCATGGCCTGGTTTGTCGGACCCTGGATATCAGCATTCCTGGCCTGGAAAATTTGGCTCTGATCCCTGGCCTGGTCGGTTCTGCCCCCATTCAGAATATCGGCGCCTATGGCATCGAGCTCAAAAGCGTATGTGACTACGTTGATCTATTGGATCTGAGTACGGGAGCTATCGATCGCATTTCAGCGTCAGATTGTGGGTTTGGCTACCGTGAAAGCATTTTCAAACATCATTTTCAGAAGGGGCACATCATTGTTGGCGTAGGCTTGCGCCTGAACAAACAATGGAACCCGATGCTTAATTATGGCGAGCTGGCAAAACTGGATCCGCAAACGGTGACCCCACGTCAGGTCTTTGATTCAGTGTGCGCCATGCGTCGCAGTAAGCTGCCGGATCCTAAGGTGATGGGTAATGCCGGTAGTTTCTTCAAAAATCCGTTGGTCAGTAGTGAAAAGGCCGCTGCGCTGATGCTCGAATATCCTGGTATGCCGCATTACCCACAGCAGGATGGTCAGGTGAAGCTGGCAGCTGGCTGGTTGATCGATCAGTGTGAGCTGAAAGGTTATCGTATTGGCGGTGCGGCGGTACATAGTCAACAGGCGCTTGTTCTGGTTAATGTGGATAATGCCACCAGTCAGGACGTGGTCACCTTGGCACGCCATGTGCGTAATACCGTAGCGAAAAAATTTGATGTCTGGTTAGAGCCAGAAGTACGCTTTATCGGTAAGGATGGCGAGTTGAATGCCGTAGAGGTTCTGTCATGAAGGATACCAAAGTTCCCCTCAAGCTGATTGCAATACTGGCCGATGGTGGTTTCCATTCAGGCGAGCACCTTGGTGAATTACTGGGGATGAGCCGCGCAGCCATTAACAAGCATATACAGACCATCCGTGAGTGGGGCCTGGACGTGTTTACCGTACCCGGAAAAGGCTACAGTCTGCCTGCTCCAATCCAATTGCTGGATGCCGAACGTATTCTCAGCCAATTGGCAGATAAGCGTGTCATCGTGCTGCCGGTCGTGGATTCTACCAACCAATACCTATTGGAGCGTATTGCTGAGCTGCAGTCGGGTGATGCCTGTGTCGCTGAGTATCAGCAAGCCGGACGTGGTCGACGTGGACGCCAATGGATATCTCCATTTGGCGCCAATCTCTATCTTTCAATGTTTTGGCGCCTCGAGCAGGGGCCTGCCGCCGCAATGGGTCTGAGCCTGGTGATTGGTATAGTGATGGCCGAAGTGTTGCAAGGCCTCGGCGCGCAGGATGTCAGAGTCAAATGGCCGAATGATTTATATCTTAACGATCGTAAGTTGGCTGGGATCTTGGTCGAATTGACAGGGAAAACCGGTGATGCGGCACAGCTGGTCATCGGTGCAGGTATCAATTTGGCGATGCGTGAAACTAATGCCAATGCCATTAATCAAGGCTGGATAAACCTGCAGGAAGCGGGAATTAATATCGATCGCAATGAGCTGGCCGCGACTTTGCTTAATGAGCTACGCCAATCGCTGCGTCAGTTTGAGATTGAGGGTTTGACTCCCTTTATTTCACGCTGGCATGCGTTGGATAACTTTATTGACCGGCCTGTTAAGCTATTAATCGGTGAGCAGCAAATATTCGGCACTGCTCGCGGTATCGATCAGCAAGGGGCATTATTGCTTGAGCAAAATGGTGTTATTAAGCCATTCATTGGCGGGGAAATATCGCTACGTAGTGCAGAGTAAATTATTATTAATAAGGGGCTCTAAGGCCCCTTGTCGCTAATGAAATTACTTTCTCAAACGAACACTCTCGACTGCATGATTAGCGCTTTTGGTCATAATCAGGCTCGCACGTTCGCGTGTTGGAAGGATATTTTCCTGTAAATTCAATCCATTAATTTCATTCCACAGCTGAGTGGCTATATTAACAGCCTCAGGTTCTGGCAGCTTGGAATAGTTATGGAAATAAGAATCAGGATTAGAAAACGCTCCCTGACGGAATTTAAGGAACCGGTTAATGTACCAGGACTGTAACAGTTCTTCCGGTGCGTCGACATATATAGAGAAATCAACAAAGTCAGAAACAAATACGCGATGCGGATCATGAGGATAGTCCATACCGCTTTGTAAAACGTTGAGCCCTTCCAAAATAAGAATATCCGGCTGCTCGATGACTTTATTTCCTTCAGGAACAACATCATAAATCAAGTGGGAATATACCGGAGCAGTGACGCGTTTGGCGCCGGATTTCACTTCAGAAACGAACTTGACCAGGCTGTGCATATCGTAAGACTGCGGGAAACCTTTTTTCTTCATCAGCCCGCGTTCGTTCAACACTTTATTGGGATGCAGGAAACCATCAGTGGTTATCAGCTCAACGCTACGGTGTTCCGGCCAACTGCTAAGCAATGCCTGTAATAAACGTGCGGTGGTACTTTTGCCTACAGCAACGCTGCCGGCGATGCCGATAACGTAGGGGATTTTTTGTCCATCGGTTCCGAGAAATTGCTCGAGTACGGCCTGACGGCGCAGGTTGGAACTGATATAGAAGTTCAGCAACCGCGACAGCGGCAGATAAATCTGAGCCACCTCTTCCAAAGAGAGATCTTCGTTAATCCCTTTCAGTTTAACAATCTCTTCTTCTGACAGTGTCAGCGGCACCGAATCTCGCAACGCAGCCCACTGGGTACGATCGAACTGAAGATAGGGCGTCGCTAAAGATTGATCTCTTTTTATCATAAGCCAAATTCTGCCTGTTAACGCAGGTTGGGAAAGGCGCCGGACGCCAACTCCAGATAATAAACAAGCTGCATATTATAGACAGCTTCGTTTTTGGCGTAGACTTTTTTCGCAAAAGTTATCGATTGGCGGCAGTTTATGTCAATTGTGAGAAGCGGCGCGCAGTTGATGGCAGAGGCGTTGCAAAGCGGTATCGCTAGGAAATGATACCGCTTTCATGCTAGCTGGCGATGGCAGGGGAGGTTTGGTTAACCGCGAACAGGCGTTTGTAGTAAATGACTGTCGGGTGATAGTAGCCATCGGGTGCGGCGGCATAGTCAGGTAACTCTCCGAGACAGCGATAGCCCAATGAGCGATACAGCGCCTCTGCAGCGGACCCTGCCTGCGTGTCGAGATAAAGCAGGCCGCGCTGTTGCTGAAGTGCTGACTGTTCCAATGCTTTCATCAGGGCTTGTCCGACACCGTTACGACGTGCCCGGCTGTGGACTAATAGTTTTTGTACTTCAGCCCGGTTGCGTCCATTCGGTTTCTGGCACAGCTCCAGTTGTACTGTGCCAATGACGCCGCGCTCGTCTCTGGCAATCCACAACAACAGCTCTCCTTTGGCCAAGGCAGGCCTCAGGCTGTGGAAGTAACTCTCGGCGTCTTCATGCGGGATCAGTGTGTCGTAGCCCACTGAGGCCCCATGCGTTACCGCATCGGTCAACAGGCGAGCCAGTTCATTTCGGTAAATGGGCAGCGTGGCGGCATTAATCAGGACAATTTTCATCGGTCATTCCTCCTGGGTGAAGGGGGTAATGAAGGCTAGCAATAATTGCGCCAGAGCGGTGGTGGGGGCTGTGGCGGCGAAAGCGGTGAGAAATAATGATAGTTGATGTCATTACGTGGGGCACTCATCCCTTTTTTGGTGCATCGATATCACTCACAGTTTCCTGTTTTGGGTTTACGGATTTGAGATAACGGGCACGGGGAAAGAAAGGGTCAATACTTGCAAAAAGTGGATTAAATTGTAGAGAATGATGCCTGCAGTTGATGAATCTTTGCACGCTACGCGCAGTAAATTGCAATACACCGTGCAAAATTGGGTGATTTGTGAGCGAAAGTGCAACTAACGCAATTTTTTTGTTGCATAGGTCGTCCGGTCTACCTAGAATGCGCTGCACTTGATGCCGGCTTAGCTCAGTTGGTAGAGCAACTGACTTGTAATCAGTAGGTCACCAGTTCGATTCCGGTAGCCGGCACCAATCAAGTCACAGTAGTTAAAATCTGGTGGGGTTCCCGAGCGGCCAAAGGGAGCAGACTGTAAATCTGCCGTCACAGACTTCGAAGGTTCGAATCCTTCCCCCACCACCATATCTTGCCTTAGGCAGTTAACTGGCCAGCGATAATCTCGCAACGGTTGACTTGCAGAAGGAGAAGGTGAAAGCCTTCGCAAGGTTCGAGTTGTAGAGCGCATAGCGCAAACAACTCGAAGGGTGAGAGTTAAGCGATAAACAATCCTTCTCCTCCCTTAAAATTCTACAGAAAAGTCAGGTAGCCGAGTTCCAGGATGCGGGCATCGTATAATGGCTATTACCTCAGCCTTCCAAGCTGATGATGTGGGTTCGATTCCCACTGCCCGCTCCAAGATGTGCTGATATAGCTCAGTTGGTAGAGCGCACCCTTGGTAAGGGTGAGGTCGGCAGTTCGAATCTGCCTATCAGCACCACTTCTTATTATCTCGCCCCCTGATTTTCTTTCTGTTCTGGATTCAACAAGCAAATGCTTGGTTGATGTGGTGATACCACCGATTTATCCGTGTCTTAGAGGGACAATCGATGTCTAAAGAAAAGTTTGAACGTTCAAAACCGCACGTTAACGTCGGTACTATCGGCCACGTTGACCACGGTAAAACTACCCTGACTGCAGCAATCACCACCGTTCTGGCTAAAACCTACGGCGGTTCTGCACGTGCTTTCGACCAGATCGATAACGCGCCAGAAGAAAAAGCTCGTGGTATCACCATCAACACTTCTCACGTTGAGTATGACACCCCGACTCGTCACTACGCGCACGTTGACTGCCCAGGGCACGCCGACTACGTTAAAAACATGATCACCGGTGCTGCTCAGATGGACGGCGCTATCCTGGTTGTTGCTGCGACTGACGGCCCAATGCCTCAGACCCGTGAGCACATCCTGCTGGGTCGTCAGGTTGGCGTTCCTTTCATCATCGTATTCATGAACAAATGCGACATGGTTGATGATGAAGAGCTGCTGGAACTGGTAGAAATGGAAGTTCGTGAACTTCTGTCTGCTTACGACTTCCCTGGTGATGACCTGCCGGTTGTTCGTGGTTCAGCGCTGAAAGCACTGGAAGGCGAAGCTGAGTGGGAAGCTAAAATCATCGAGCTGGCCGGTTACCTGGATTCTTACATCCCAGAACCAGAGCGTGCTATCGACAAGCCGTTCCTGCTGCCAATCGAAGACGTCTTCTCCATCTCCGGTCGTGGTACCGTTGTTACCGGTCGTGTTGAGCGCGGTATCGTTAAAGTTGGCGAAGAAGTTGAAATCGTTGGTATCAAAGACACCGTTAAGTCTACCTGTACTGGCGTTGAAATGTTCCGCAAACTGCTGGACGAAGGCCGTGCTGGTGAGAACGTTGGTGTTCTGCTGCGTGGTATCAAGCGTGAAGACATCGAACGTGGTCAGGTACTGGCTAAACCAGGTTCAATCAAGCCACACACCAAGTTCGACTCAGAAGTGTACATCCTGAGCAAAGAAGAAGGTGGTCGTCATACTCCATTCTTCAAAGGCTACCGTCCACAGTTCTACTTCCGTACAACTGACGTGACCGGTACCATCGAACTGCCAGAAGGCGTTGAAATGGTAATGCCAGGTGACAACGTGAACATGGTTGTTACCCTGATCCACCCAATCGCGATGGACGACGGCCTGCGTTTCGCAATCCGTGAAGGCGGCCGTACTGTTGGCGCTGGTGTTGTTGCCAAAGTTATCGCTTAATCGCTGATAACGTTTGACGCGACACGCGGTAAAAGGGCATCATTTGATGCCCTTTTTCTACGCTGTGAACTAGAACCTATCTCATCAGCGATTTTGCAGTCATAATCATTGGTGAGATGGGCTCTTAAAGCCGTATTGACTGAGATACGTCATAGCGTAAAACACCGAAATGCTGCCGAGCGGCATTTGATCGGTTTGGTTTGTCTTGCTGTGCGAGGCAAAGTTGTCTGTTCTGAATTCATTGTGACAGGTTGGTTTATGAGTGCGAATACCGAGGCTCAAGGGAGCGGGCGCGGCCTGGAAACGGCTAAGTGGCTGATCGTCGCCGTTCTGTTGGTTGTAGCGATTGTCGGTAACTATTACTACCGTGATTTCAGCCTGCCATTACGTGCGCTGGCTGTTGTAGTGGTTATCGCTGTTGCTGGCGCTGTAGCGCTGATGACCACCAAAGGCAAGGCCACCGTAGCGTTTGCACGCGAAGCGCGCACTGAAGTGCGCAAGGTGATCTGGCCAACTCGTCAGGAAACGCTACATACCACGTTGATCGTTGCCGCGGTAACTGCCGTGATGTCACTGATTCTGTGGGGCCTGGACGGTATTTTGGTCCGTCTGGTATCGTTTATTACTGGCCTGAGGTTCTAAAATGTCTGAAGCTCCAAAAAAACGTTGGTACGTCGTTCAGGCGTTTTCCGGTTTTGAAGGTCGCGTAGCGCAATCGCTGCGTGAGCACATCAAACTGCACGATATGGAAGAACTGTTCGGCGAAGTGATGGTACCTACGGAAGAAGTTGTTGAGATCCGTGGTGGCCAACGTCGTAAAAGTGAACGTAAATTCTTCCCTGGCTATGTCCTGGTCCAAATGGTAATGAACGATGCCAGCTGGCACCTGGTGCGTAGCGTTCCGCGCGTAATGGGTTTCATCGGCGGCACCTCTGACCGTCCGGCACCGATCAGCGATAAAGAAGTTGATGCGATTATGAACCGCCTGCAGCAGGTGGGTGACAAGCCGCGTCCTAAAACGCTGTTCGAACCGGGTGAACTGGTCCGTGTTAACGATGGTCCGTTTGCTGACTTCAACGGTGTTGTTGAAGAAGTGGATTACGAGAAGAGCCGCCTGAAAGTTTCCGTTTCCATCTTTGGCCGTGCAACGCCGGTGGAACTGGACTTCGCTCAGGTGGAAAAAGGCTGATCAATTAATCAGCAGCGAGTGGCTTTTGCCGCTTGTCAGAGGCGCGAAATTGAACTATAATTTCGCGCCTTTTGTTTTTATAGGCCTTGCTCATTGAGTTGAGCGGGGTGAAACACGGGGAGCCTCTATTGAGGCGATATTACCCAAACCGAGGAATTGTAAATGGCCAAGAAAGTACAAGCCTACGTTAAGCTGCAGGTTGCAGCCGGTATGGCTAACCCAAGTCCGCCAGTTGGTCCAGCTCTGGGTCAGCAAGGCGTTAACATCATGGAATTCTGTAAGGCGTTCAATGCTAAGACTGACAGCGTTGAGAAAGGTCTGCCGATTCCGGTTGTTATTACCGTTTATTCTGATCGCTCCTTCACTTTCGTTACCAAAACCCCGCCAGCAGCAGTTCTGCTGAAAAAAGCGGCTGGTATCAAGTCTGGTTCTGGCAAGCCGAACAAAGACAAAGTAGGTAAAGTGACTCGTGCTCAGGTACGTGAAATCGCAGAAACCAAAGCTGCGGACATGACTGGTTCTGACGTTGAAGCGATGACTCGCTCCATCGAAGGTACTGCTCGTTCCATGGGCCTGGTAGTGGAGGATTAAGAAATGGCTAAGCTGACCAAGCGCATGCGCGTGATCCGTGACAAAGTTGATGCTACTAAACAGTATGACATCACCGAAGCTGTTGCTCTGCTGAAAGAGCTGGCCACCGCTAAATTCGTAGAAAGCGTTGACGTTGCTGTTAACCTCGGCATCGACGCTCGTAAATCTGACCAAAACGTTCGTGGCGCTACCGTTCTGCCAAACGGCACCGGTCGTTCCGTTCGCGTTGCCGTATTTGCCCAGGGCCCTAACGCTGAAGCTGCTAAAGCTGCTGGCGCAGAGCTGGTAGGTATGGAAGATCTGGCAGACCTGATCAAGAAAGGCGAAATGAACTTCGACGTTGTTATTGCTTCCCCGGATGCAATGCGCGTTGTTGGTCAACTGGGCCAGATCCTGGGTCCACGTGGCCTGATGCCAAACCCGAAAGTGGGTACCGTTACTCCGAACGTTGCTGAAGCAGTGAAAAACGCTAAAGCAGGTCAGGTTCGTTACCGTAACGACAAAAACGGCATCATCCATACCACTATCGGTAAGGTTGATTTCGAGTCAGACAAGCTGAAAGAAAACCTGGAAGCCCTGCTGGTTGCGCTGAAAAAAGCAAAACCATCTCAGGCGAAAGGCGTGTACATCAAGAAAGTTAGCCTCTCCACCACCATGGGTGCTGGCGTTGCTATCGATCAAAGCGGCCTGACTGCTGTAGCGAACTAATCGCCCTGCGATTATCGCTTTGACTTGGGGCTAAGGTTCGTCTAGAATCTTATGCCCCAAGGTTTTGCTATTGGCAATAGCCATAGTGGGACAAAGATTTTTCGGTTGGAGCCTGGCCTATCCAGGCCTCCGTCCAAGACCGCAGGTGTATCGAAAGGTACTTAATCCTTCCTGCGTAGACGGTGACAGAGCCTAAAGAAAATTTTTAAATTGTCTTTGCTGGATTCTGCTCACCGTGTTTGAACGCTCTCGCTGCGTGATTTATCACAAGGTGTTGAGTGATGTGAGTGCTGGGGATTTCCCCCGGCTAAATCCAGGAGCAAAAAGCTAATGGCATTAAATCTTCAAGACAAACAAGCGATTGTTGCTGAAGTCAACGAAGTAGCCAAAGGCGCGCTGTCTGCGGTTGTTGCGGATTCCCGTGGCGTTACCGTTGATAAAATGACTGAACTGCGTAAAGCAGGTCGTGAAGCTGGCGTTTACATGCGTGTTGTTCGCAACACCTTGATGCGTCGCGTAGTTGAAGGCACTCCATTCGAATGCCTGAAAGACACGTTTGTCGGTCCTACCTTGATTGCATTCTCTAACGAACACCCGGGCGCTGCTGCTCGTCTGTTCAAAGAGTTCGCGAAAGCGAATGCAAAATTCGAGGTTAAAGCTGCGGCCTTTGAAGGTGAGCTGATCCCTGCGGCACAAATTGACCGCTTGGCAACTCTGCCTACTTACGATGAAGCAATCGCACGCCTGATGGCAACCATGAAAGAAGCCGCTGCCGGCAAATTGGTTCGCACTCTGGCTGCACTGCGCGATCAGAAAGAAGCGGCATAAGCCCTCTTTCTTAGCCTTTGCTTACGTATTTAAACTATTTCTGAATTTTAGGAACATTTGTTATGTCTATCACTAAAGACCAAATTATCGAAGGCGTTGCAGCTCTGTCTGTAATGGAAATCGTTGAACTGATCGCCGCTATGGAAGAGAAGTTCGGTGTTTCTGCTGCTGCTGTAGCTGCAGGTCCTGCTGCTGCTGCTGAAGCTGTTGAAGAAAAAACTGAATTCGACGTTGTACTGAAAGGTATCGGCGCGAACAAAGTTGCAGTAATCAAAGCAGTACGTGGCGCAACTGGCCTGGGTCTGAAAGAAGCTAAAGACCTGGTTGAGTCTGCACCAGCAGCACTGAAAGAAGGCATCAGCAAAGACGACGCTGAAGCACTGAAAAAAGCTCTGGAAGAAGCTGGCGCTGAAGTTGAAGTTAAATAAGCCACTGCTTTCTGAGTGCAGTCTGTTTTAACTAACAGACTGATGGCTGGTGACTTTTTGGTCACCAGCCTTTTTGCGCTGTAGGGCGTCAGTAGAGTTTCACACTGTTTGGCTACTGACTAACCCCAATATTTCTTTCTATCGACGACTTAATATATTGCCTTCCCTGCCGCAGCAAAATCTGCCGTACAGCGCAACGAAATGATTTAAGCGTGATAGAAACGAGTATTGCGGAAAGTGTTCCCGCTTTCCGGTCGACAAAATGGTGTTGCGTGAACCGTCCTATATCCGGACGGACAGATAGGTTCGACTTTCCAGCGAGCTGAGGAACCCTATGGTTTACTCCTATACCGAGAAAAAACGTATTCGTAAGGATTTTGGTAAGCGTCCACAAGTTTTGGACATACCATATCTCCTTTCTATCCAGCTTGATTCGTTCCAGAAGTTTATCGAGCAAGATCCAGAAGGGCAGTACGGCTTAGAAGCCGCATTCCGTTCTGTATTCCCTATCCAGAGCTACAGTGGCAATTCGGAGCTGCAATACGTTAGCTACCGTCTTGGTGAGCCGGTCTTCGACGTCAAAGAGTGCCAGATCCGTGGTGTGACGTTCTCTGCACCGCTGCGCGTAAAACTGCGCCTGGTAATCTACGAGCGTGAAGCTCCGGAAGGTACGGTCAAAGACATCAAGGAACAAGAAGTCTATATGGGCGAGATTCCGCTCATGACCGAAAACGGCACCTTTGTGATCAACGGTACTGAGAGGGTTATCGTATCTCAGCTTCACCGTAGTCCTGGCGTATTCTTCGACAGCGATAAGGGTAAAACCCACTCTTCGGGTAAAGTGCTGTATAACGCACGTATCATCCCTTACCGCGGTTCATGGTTGGATTTCGAGTTTGACCCGAAAGACAATCTGTTTGTACGTATTGACCGTCGCCGTAAATTGCCTGCGACCATCATTCTGCGTGCATTGAACTACACCACTGAGCAGATCCTTGACCTGTTCTTTGCGAAAGTAGTTTTCGAGATCCGTGATAACAAGCTGCAGATGGAGCTGGTTCCAGAGCGTCTGCGTGGTGAGACTGCTTCGTTTGATATCGAAGCCAACGGCAAGATCTACATTGAGAAAGGCCGTCGTATCACCGCTCGTCATATCCGTCAGCTCGAAAAAGACGAAATTCATAGTATTGAAGTACCGGTCGAGTACATCGCGGGCAAAGTGGTCGCGAAGGACTATATCGATACCAATACCGGTGAGCTGATCTGCGCAGCCAACATGGAGCTGTCGCTGGATCTGCTGGCCAAACTGAGCCAGTCAGGCCACAAGCGTATTGAAACGCTGTTCACCAACGATCTGGACCACGGTGCGTACATCTCTGAGACCGTACGTGTCGATCCAACAAGCGATCGTTTGAGCGCGCTGGTAGAAATCTACCGCATGATGCGCCCTGGTGAGCCGCCAACGCGCGAAGCTGCCGAAAGCCTGTTCGAGAACCTGTTCTTCTCTGAAGACCGCTATGATCTGTCTGCGGTTGGTCGTATGAAGTTCAACCGTTCTCTGCTGCGTGACGAGATCGAAGGTTCGGGCATCCTGAGCAAAGACGACATCATTGAAGTGATGAAGAAGCTCATCGATATCCGTAACGGTAAAGGCGAAGTGGACGATATCGACCACTTGGGCAACCGTCGTATCCGTTCCGTCGGCGAAATGGCTGAGAACCAGTTCCGTGTAGGTCTGGTACGTGTTGAGCGTGCGGTGAAAGAACGTCTGTCCCTGGGCGATCTGGATACCCTGATGCCACAGGACATGATCAACGCCAAGCCAATTTCAGCGGCGGTGAAAGAGTTCTTCGGCTCCAGCCAGCTGTCTCAGTTTATGGACCAGAACAACCCGTTGTCCGAGATCACGCACAAGCGTCGTATCTCTGCATTGGGCCCAGGCGGTCTGACCCGTGAACGTGCCGGCTTTGAAGTTCGAGACGTACACCCGACTCACTACGGTCGTGTGTGTCCAATCGAAACGCCGGAAGGTCCAAACATCGGTCTGATCAACTCCTTGTCCGTGTACGCACAGACAAACGAGTATGGCTTCCTGGAAACTCCGTACCGCCGCGTGCGTGACGGCTTGGTTACCGATGAAATCAACTATCTGTCTGCTATTGAAGAAGGCAACTTCGTTATCGCTCAGGCGAACTCCAACCTGGACGAAGACGGCCGCTTCATAGAAGACCTGGTCACCTGTCGTAGCAAAGGCGAATCAAGCCTGTTCAGCCGCGATCAGGTTGACTATATGGACGTATCAACCCAGCAGGTTGTTTCCGTTGGTGCCTCACTGATTCCATTCCTGGAACACGATGACGCCAACCGTGCATTGATGGGTGCGAACATGCAACGTCAGGCGGTTCCAACCTTGCGTGCTGACAAGCCGCTGGTAGGTACCGGTATGGAACGTGCTGTAGCGGTTGACTCCGGTGTTACTGCCGTAGCTCGCCGTGGCGGTGTGATCCAGTACGTGGATGCTTCCCGTATCGTTATCAAAGTTAACGAAGACGAGATGCACGCGGGCGAAGCAGGTATCGATATTTACAACCTGACCAAGTACACCCGTTCTAACCAGAACACCTGCATCAACCAGATGCCGTGTGTGAATCTGGGTGAGCCAATCGAGCGCGGCGACGTGCTGGCAGATGGCCCGTCCACTGACCTGGGTGAACTGGCGCTGGGCCAGAACATGCGCGTGGCGTTCATGCCGTGGAACGGCTACAACTTCGAAGACTCCATCTTGGTGTCCGAGCGTGTAGTTCAGGAAGATCGCTTCACTACCATCCATATCCAGGAACTGGCGTGTGTGTCTCGCGACACCAAGTTGGGGCCTGAAGAGATCACTGCCGACATCCCTAACGTGGGTGAAGCTGCGCTCTCCAAACTGGATGAATCCGGTATCGTATATATCGGTGCTGAAGTAACCGGTGGTGACATTCTGGTCGGTAAGGTAACGCCAAAAGGTGAAACCCAACTGACGCCAGAAGAGAAACTGCTGCGTGCGATCTTCGGTGAGAAGGCATCTGACGTTAAAGATTCCTCTCTGCGTGTACCAAACGGCGTTTCCGGTACGATTATCGACGTGCAGGTCTTCACCCGCGATGGCGTGGAAAAAGACAAGCGTGCGTTGGAAATCGAAGAGATGCAGCTGAAGCAGGCGAAGAAAGACCTGACTGAAGAACTGCAGATCCTGGAAGCTGGCTTGTTCACGCGTATCCATGCGGTGCTGGTTGCCGGCGGTGTCGAAGCTGAGAAGCTGAGCAAACTGCCACGCGATCGCTGGCTGGAACTGGGCCTGACCGACGAAGAGAAGCAAAACCAGCTGGAACAGCTGGCAGAGCAGTACGACGAGCTGAAATCCGACTTCGAGAAGAAGCTGGACGCCAAGCGTCGTAAGATCACCCAGGGCGACGATCTGGCACCAGGCGTGCTGAAAATCGTTAAGGTTTATCTGGCCGTTAAACGTCAGATCCAACCGGGTGACAAAATGGCAGGCCGCCACGGTAACAAAGGTGTTATCTCCAAGATCAACCCGATCGAAGATATGCCTTACGATGAAAACGGCACGCCGGTTGACATCGTACTGAACCCGCTGGGCGTACCATCACGTATGAACATCGGTCAGATCCTGGAAACCCACCTGGGTATGGCTGCGAAAGGCATTGGTGAGAAGATCAACCAAATGCTCAAGCAGCATCAGGAAGTGGCCAAGCTGCGTGAGTTCATTCAGAAGGCCTACGATCTGGGCGACGACGTCTGCCAGAAAGTTGACCTGAACACCTTCACCGACGACGAAGTCCTGCGTCTGGCAGAGAACCTGAAAAAAGGTATGCCAATCGCAACGCCGGTGTTTGATGGTGCGAAAGAGACTGAAATCAAGCAACTGCTGGAAATGGGCGGGATCCCAACCTCGGGTCAGATTACGCTGTTCGATGGCCGTACCGGTGAGCAATTTGAGCGCCAGGTTACCGTTGGCTATATGTACATGCTGAAACTGAACCACTTGGTTGACGATAAGATGCACGCCCGTTCAACCGGTTCTTACAGCTTGGTTACTCAGCAACCGCTGGGTGGTAAGGCGCAGTTCGGTGGTCAACGCTTCGGTGAGATGGAAGTGTGGGCACTGGAAGCATACGGCGCGGCTTATACCCTGCAGGAAATGCTCACCGTTAAGTCGGATGACGTTAACGGCCGTACCAAGATGTACAAAAACATCGTGGATGGCGATCACCGCATGGAACCAGGCATGCCGGAGTCCTTCAACGTACTGTTGAAAGAAATCCGCTCGCTCGGTATCAACATCGAACTGGAAGACGAGTAATCGTTTTTCCAGCTCAGGCTCCCGGCCTTAGGGAGCCTGAGGGTGGTTGTTCAGGTCACACGGGTGCGCGATTTGTCAGCGTGCACCCAACAGGTTTAACTCCGACAGGAGCCAATCCGTGAAAGACTTATTGAAGTTTCTGAAAGCGCAAACTAAGACCGAAGAGTTTGATGCGATCAAGATTGCTCTGGCATCGCCAGACATGATCCGTTCGTGGTCGTTCGGTGAAGTTAAAAAGCCGGAAACCATTAACTACCGTACGTTCAAACCAGAACGTGACGGCCTTTTCTGCGCCCGTATCTTCGGGCCGGTAAAAGACTACGAGTGCCTGTGCGGTAAGTACAAGCGCTTAAAACACCGCGGCGTGATCTGTGAGAAGTGCGGCGTTGAAGTGACCCAGACCAAAGTACGTCGTGAGCGTATGGGCCACATCGAGCTGGCTTCACCGACTGCGCACATCTGGTTCCTGAAATCGCTGCCTTCGCGCATCGGTTTGCTGCTGGATATGCCGCTGCGTGACATCGAACGTGTACTGTACTTCGAATCCTATGTGGTTGTTGAAGGCGGTATGACTAACCTCGAGCGTCGTCAGATCCTGACTGAAGAGCAGTATCTGGATGCGCTGGAAGAGTTCGGTGACGAATTCGACGCCAAGATGGGTGCGGAAGCTATTCAGGCCCTGTTGAAAAACATGGATCTGGAAGCCGAGTGCGAGCAGCTGCGCGAAGAGCTGAACGAAACCAACTCCGAAACCAAGCGTAAGAAGCTGACCAAGCGTATCAAGCTGCTGGAAGCGTTCGTGCAGTCTGGCAACAAGCCAGAGTGGATGATCCTGACCGTGCTGCCGGTACTGCCGCCGGATCTGCGCCCGCTGGTTCCGTTGGATGGGGGCCGTTTCGCGACTTCAGATCTGAACGATCTGTATCGCCGCGTGATCAACCGTAACAACCGTCTGAAACGCCTGCTGGATCTGGCTGCGCCTGACATCATCGTGCGCAACGAAAAGCGTATGCTGCAAGAAGCGGTAGATGCCCTGCTGGATAACGGCCGTCGCGGTCGTGCCATCACCGGTTCCAACAAACGTCCTCTGAAATCTTTGGCCGATATGATCAAAGGTAAACAGGGTCGTTTCCGTCAGAACCTGTTGGGTAAACGTGTTGACTACTCTGGTCGTTCTGTAATCACCGTAGGTCCATACCTGCGTCTGCATCAGTGCGGTCTGCCTAAGAAAATGGCACTGGAGCTGTTCAAACCGTTCATCTACGGCAAATTGGAGCTGCGTGGCCTGGCCACCACTATCAAAGCCGCCAAGAAAATGGTTGAGCGCGAAGAAGCTGTCGTTTGGGATATCCTGGACGAAGTTATCCGCGAACACCCGGTACTGCTGAACCGTGCACCAACCCTGCACCGTTTGGGTATCCAGGCGTTTGAACCGGTTCTGATCGAAGGCAAGGCAATCCAGCTGCACCCGCTGGTTTGTGCGGCATACAACGCCGACTTCGATGGTGACCAGATGGCTGTTCACGTACCGTTGACGCTGGAAGCTCAGCTGGAAGCGCGTGCGTTGATGATGTCTACCAACAACATCCTGTCACCTGCGAACGGCGAGCCAATCATCGTTCCTTCTCAGGACGTTGTATTGGGTCTGTACTACATGACCCGTGACTGTGTTAACGCCAAAGGCGAAGGCATGGTGCTGAGCGGCCCGAAAGAAGCGGAGCGTATTTACCGCGCCGGTCTGGCTTCTCTGCATGCGCGTGTCAAAGTGCGTATCACCGAAGAGATCAAAAACACCGAAGGCGAGTCTGTACACCAGACTTCGATCATCGACACTACCGTTGGTCGCGCCATCCTGTGGATGATCGTGCCGCGCGGTCTGCCGTACTCGATCGTTAACCAGCCTTTGGGCAAAAAAGCTATCTCCAAGATGCTGAACACCTGTTACCGCATCCTGGGCCTGAAGCCGACCGTTATCTTTGCTGACCAGATCATGTACACCGGTTTTGCTTACGCAGCCCGTTCAGGCGCTTCCGTAGGTATCGACGACATGGTTATCCCGGCCAAGAAAGCGGAGATCATCGAAGAAGCGGAAACCGAAGTTGCCGAGATCCAGGAGCAGTTCCAATCTGGTCTGGTTACCGCCGGCGAACGCTACAACAAAGTGATCGATATCTGGGCTGCGGCAAACGAACGTGTTGCTAAAGCGATGATGGAAAACCTGTCGGTTGAAGACGTGGTTAACCGTGACGGCGTTGTGGAACAACAAGTTTCCTTCAACAGCATCTTTATGATGGCCGACTCCGGTGCGCGTGGTTCCGCCGCTCAGATTCGTCAGCTGGCCGGTATGCGTGGTCTGATGGCGAAGCCGGACGGCTCCATCATCGAAACGCCAATCACCGCGAACTTCCGTGAAGGTCTGAACGTACTCCAGTACTTCATCTCCACGCACGGTGCTCGTAAAGGTCTGGCGGATACCGCACTGAAAACGGCTAACTCCGGTTATCTGACCCGTCGTCTGGTTGACGTGGCGCAGGACTTGGTAGTTACCGAAGACGACTGTGGTACTCACAACGGCATCATGATGACTCCGGTTATCGAAGGTGGTGACGTTAAAGAGCCACTGCGTGAACGCGTTCTGGGTCGTGTGACAGCAGAAGATGTTATCAAGCCGGGTACGGCTGACATCCTGGTGCCACGCAACACCCTGCTGAACGAGAAGACCTGTGACCTGTTGGAAGAAAACTCTGTCGACAGCGTTAAAGTCCGTTCCGTAGTGAGCTGTGAAACCGACTTTGGTGTGTGTGCAAACTGCTATGGTCGCGACCTGGCACGTGGTCACATCATCAACAAAGGCGAAGCTATCGGCGTTATCGCGGCACAGTCAATCGGTGAGCCGGGTACACAGCTGACGATGCGTACGTTCCACATCGGTGGTGCGGCATCTCGTGCGGCTGCTGAATCCAGCATCCAGGTGAAAAACAAGGGTAGCCTGAAGCTGAGCAATGTGAAGTTCGTCATGAACGCCGCAGGCAAGCTGGTGATTACCTCTCGTAACACCGAACTGAAGCTGATCGACGAATTCGGCCGTACCAAAGAAAGCTACAAAGTGCCTTATGGTGCCGTGATGGGCAAAGGTGACGGTGCAGAAGTTAACGGCGGCGAAACCGTTGCTAACTGGGATCCGCACACCATGCCAGTTATCACCGAAGTGAGTGGTTTCATCCGCTTCGCTGATATGGTTGACGGCCAGACCATTACACGCCAGACCGACGAACTGACCGGTTTGTCTTCTCTGGTTGTACTGGACAGCGCAGAGCGTACCGGTAGCGGTAAAGACCTGCGTCCGGCACTGAAAATCGTTGATGCCAAAGGCGACGACGTGTTGATCCCAGGTACTGATATGCCTGCTCAATACTTCCTGCCAGGTAAAGCGATTGTGCAGCTGGAAGACGGCATTCAGATCGGTGCGGGTGATACCCTGGCGCGTATTCCTCAGGAATCCGGCGGTACCAAGGATATTACCGGTGGTCTGCCACGCGTTGCGGATCTGTTCGAAGCACGTCGTCCGAAAGAGCCTGCAATCCTGGCTGAAATCAGCGGGATTATCTCGTTCGGTAAAGAGACCAAAGGCAAACGTCGCCTGGTCATCTCTCCACTGGACGGCAGCGACGCTTACGAAGAGATGATTCCAAAATGGCGTCAGCTCAACGTGTTTGAAGGCGAAGTTGTGGAGCGTGGTGACGTTGTTTCTGACGGCCCAGAATCTCCGCACGACATTCTGCGTCTGCGTGGTGTGCATGCGGTTACCCGCTACATCACCAACGAAGTGCAGGAAGTTTACCGTCTGCAAGGCGTTAAGATTAACGATAAACACATTGAAGTTATCGTTCGTCAGATGCTGCGTAAAGGCACCATCGTCAGCGCAGGTGGCACCGAGTTCCTGGAAGGCGAGCAGGCTGAAGTGTCACGCGTTAAGATTGCCAACCGTCAGCTTGCTGCTGAAGGCAAAATCGAGGCAACCTTCTCACGCGATCTGCTGGGTATCACCAAGGCTTCCTTGGCGACCGAGTCCTTCATCTCCGCAGCATCGTTCCAGGAAACGACGCGCGTTCTGACCGAAGCGGCTGTTGCCGGTAAGCGTGATGAACTGCGTGGCCTGAAAGAGAACGTCATCGTGGGCCGTCTGATCCCAGCCGGTACCGGTTACGCTTATCATCAGGACCGTATGCGCCGTAAAGCACAGGGTGAAGTGCCAGTTGTTCCGCAGGTGAGCGCGGAAGAAGCAACGGCTAACCTGGCTGAACTGCTGAATGCAGGCTTGGGCGGCAACAACGATTAATCGTTGAATGCACTCGGGATCCGGCTTGCCGGTGCCTTGCCAGATAAACCGCTCCTCCGGGGGCGGTTTTTTTTTGCCCGCTCCGGCAGGGGGAATTTTTGCTACTATGAATAAACCCAAAATAATGGCTAAAATCACCTGCGTGCTATTACAACCAAGGATTGTACAGATATGGACAGCCTGATCACCTTCGAGAAACTTACGGCAAAACACCTGCCTTACCTGTATGAAATTAGATTCTCCGTCGAAGAGAACCCGCTTCACCCTCACCAGATCCAATATCTTCATAGGACCCAGGCACTGGATGATATCAATCAGGGGGGTGGTTGGATTTGTAAGTGCGGTGATGATTACGCCGGCGTAGGTTTCGGGCTCTTTATTCCTGAACCCTTGATCGGTGGGCTGTTTGTTAAACCGGAATACCAGTCGAAGGGGATAGGTTCTGCCTTACTGAATGCAGTAACGGCATGGTTATTCGAAAATGGCGCTCAAGAGATCCATCTCACTACCGATCCGGGATCGAAGGCTGAAGCGTTTTATCAGCGGCGCGGGTGGGTTGCCATTGGCAAGGATGAGTTTGGTCAGGCGGAGCTGGTTAAACGTAAAGGTGATAAGTAATGAAAATCAAAGGATTGATAGCATTATTTCTGATGTCTCTGTTTAGCGCTCCACTCTATGCTGGCGTTGATTATTTTTATCTTAAAAAGAGTGATGGCGAGAAGGTTAAGATTACGCTAAAGGCGTTAGAGGCGATGCCATCTTCTTCGATTAAAACCTCTACCAATTTCACTCCTGAGGCCGTTTTTACCGGCGTTGAGTTTGGCGTGCTGGCAAAGGAATATGGCCTGACGGGAAGTAAGGTTCGCGCTTTTGCCTGGGATGATTATTCATATTCAATGCCCGTTGCTGAGTTGGCTAAATACAAGGTTATTATCGCCTATAAGAAAAATGGCGAGCTTATGGACGTCGCACAGTTAGGCCCTTTTGCGATTATCTATCCTCGAGATAGCCACCCAGAGTTGAACAATATTGATGTGAACGCAAAAACCGTTTGGCAGATAAAGATGCTAGAGGTTAAGTGAAATGAGCAAAAAATTTATCGGGACGCTTGTCGCTCTGGTTGCAGTGTTGGTGCTCTTAGTTTTACTGATTGCCACAAATTTCGGCAATGTGAAAGAGCGATACAAGCAGATTGAGCCCAATCTCGATAATTACTCTGTTGCTGAAATCCTCTTTTTGTCATTTGAAAGGACAAAAACCGCATTGCTGCTGGGCGATGAGGATAACTACGACGCTTTTATGCTCAAAAAGAAAATATTTGCATCAAAAATTGCCATTCTTGAGGGGCGCTCGACGTTCAGCGATGCTTTTTATTATGATGAAGAATTTATAAAAACCATTGCGGTTTTGAAGCAGCAGTATGCTGAGCTGGATCAACTTAGCGTTGAGTTGTTAAATGGCACCAAAACCAGAGCAGATATACTCTCCTTTATGGACGAGATGGAAATTACCCTGGTCGATATTCAAGAGATAATCTACAAAATACAGATAAGGAATTTCACCGAGGTTAAAGACATCATCAAAGATAATTCAGGTAAAGCCGAGCTGTTTGCTATTATTTCACTGGTGCTGATTTTCTTGATGATGTTCCTGATTTTGAAGCATGCGTTTTCACTGAAGGAGATAGTTAAGAATAAGAATATCTTTATTTCTTCCATTTACCATGAGATAGCCGGCTCAACGCAGGCCATCGTGATTGCGGCAGACATCATGGAGCATGAGTTGGTGCAGGATGAGTTAAAAAAAGAGGCCAGGCTCATCTCGCATCACGGCAATAAAATTGCAGAGCAAACGCGTGAGGTCATGGATTACTCACGGCTTGAAATGGGGGAAGTAAAGGTCAATGATTCTCTGTTTTCACTCAATGAGGTGGTTGACGATGCTGTTGCTGCGGTGGGTGGGGACGGTCGCAATAAATTTATTGTCCGGTATTCGTCTTATTCAGGGGAAGTTCATTCCGATAAATACAAGTTATATCGAATAATCGTCAATCTGTTGGGTAATGCCGATAAATATACCCATTGCGGCTTGGTAATTCTGAATGTGAAGGTTTGTCACGGTCGTCTTTATCTTCTGGTGAAAGATAACGGTATCGGCTTTAACGTGAAAAATATTAACAGATTATATAAAGCATTTAATCAGGGGGTGGAAAGAGAGACGCGCCAGGGGCTGGGCTTGGGCCTGACCATTATAAAGAACTATGTGACCAGGATGAAGGGCACCCTCAGAGTAAAATCTGTTGAAGGTAAAGGCTCGTCATTCCTCATTTGCTTGCCAATAAAATCAGTTGAAAAACAAATGGGAAAGCAACAGTGAAGAAATAATCAGCGGCTTGGCTGGTTTCTCAATCAAATGTACGTCGTAGTTTAATATCATATCGCCGATGTTTTTCTCATAGTGGTGTAACTGGCCTGTCAGGATGATGATTTGTGCATGGGTATCCACTCGGTCTTTTATCTTTTCTACGACCTTTTCTGATGTCTCGCCAAAGTCTAACAGCCAATCAAGGATAAAGGCCTCGTAGGTATATTGCTCCAGGGTGTCGATGATCGCCTTAGCGGTTGGAAAAGTCTCTGTTTCGATACCGTAGCGGGTGGTGATTTTTTTTAGCAACTCCAGGATGTCTTGGTCATTGTCGAGGATGGCAATTCTGGGTGCCGGAAGAAAGTCTATTTTCCTGACCTTATACAGCTCTGTGCCCGCGCTTTTATCTCTGCCGGTGTTAATAATAAAAAGATCGTCTTTTCTGAACGCATAGGTTTCCCCGTCCTCAATGCTGTCTACCGGCTTGTCATCAACCTCGATATTGCACCGTTTATGTATGCTGTTCATGATAAACACGCAGTTGTGGGCTCTGCGTCCTTCAAACGATTCATTGAAGTATTGAAATACTCTTTTTATCTCGTCGAGAGTGATGCCTCTTTTACCGTCCAGCTTCTGCTTGGCGCTGTTATATTGAAGGTTCAGAATGCTTGCCATGGTTGATGCGTGCTTTCTGTCACCTACCCCTTTCTGGGCCAGCAACGTACTGATTGCCTCTGCGTAATTTGGCGTTTTTTTCATGATCACCTCGATTTTTCTGGTGTTGACCACGAGCATTTGCTGTCCCGAGGTTGCCTGCTGGCTCGATTATAGATGAAGTCAGGGTGGCTGCGGCGATATCCGTTTGATTTTCATGACTAAACTCAAATTACACTCAATAGCACTCAAAAAAACACTCAAAAGACATTCACATTTTATCGTTGATATGATTAATTAGCTCTTATATGTGCGATTCGCGTTCCTGGGGGGGCTGCCTGTCTCACAGAATAAGCTGCCTGCTCCTGTCTTCAAGCTAGGGGCAGGCAGCAAAAAAAGATACACGGCCGACGCCAGGGCCATTACAGCATCAGGGACTCATCACATCACATCACATCACCGCGGCGCAGGTGGTCACACCTTGCTCGCCTGTTGATATTGTCGCACGCTTTCTGCTACTTCTTCTGGCGCCACTACGCCTTCTTTCCCGACTACGACTGCCTGTGACGTGCCCAGTGCCACAATCCGATCGCCGACACTGAAAGTATGAGTCGCATAAAAGTAACGATCGTCCCAGTGGGTAATGGTCATACTGACTTGATAACGTTGGAAGGGCTGCAGCGCCTTTTTGTAATTCATATTCAGTTGACTGACGATCGGCGACCAACGCCGCTTGAGCATCAGCTTCATTAATCCGGTTCGCATAAACATATCCACCCGATTGAGGTCGCACACCGTCAGGTAGCGGCCATTATTCATGTGCAGATTGATATCGATATCATTTAGCCATACTCGAGTTTGCAGGGTGCTGGTCAGGTCATCCATTGACATGCGCGCTTTCCAGCGTGATGAGATAAAGATCCAAATCAGTCGCAGGTACAGGTTCATGGTTATTATTCCGCCGGGGGTGAGAGGTTAAATGTGGTCCAACCAGTTAGCTTTGTCAAAATCCCCGAACCGCGTTGATGAGTGCGCAAACCGAAAAGGAAGGCCCGGATCGCGCGGGAGGGTATCCGGTACGATCCGGGGATGGGTAAGGCGGGGCCATTGAGAAGGTAACGGCCCCGGCCGGCGCCGGGTTTGGCGGCCGGCAGAGGGACTATAGCCGGTGTGATTTTCGGCACCAGCTTGGTTGATAGACTTTGCGCAGTCTATCTTTGGATTTCCCTGCAATGGTTAATGGGTTGCAGCTTATTGCGCGCCACGCCCAAGATAGCCGTCCCAGTCTTTCCACACCGGCTGCAAACCGGCATCGCTAATCGCTTGCGCCACCTGTTGCGGCGTACGGCCATCATGCGGTTCGAACTGCTCCAGTTCAGGCGGCACGTCGTCGGCATAGCCACCGGGTTGTGTCTTGGATCCGGCACTGACGCTGTTGATCGCCACCGGGATCATATGATCGCGGAAGAACGGGGATTCACGCGTCGACAAAGAAAGTTCCACGTCGGGGGCGAACAGCCGGAAAGCACAGATCAACTGCACCAGTTGCGGTTCACTCATGATCGACGCCGGTTCTATACCGCCGGCGCAGGGGCGCAAACGCGGGAACGAGATGGAATAACGGCTCTGCCAATAGGTTTGCTGCAGGTAGAATAAGTGCTCGGCCAGCATATAGCAGTCGGTGCGCCAACTGTTGGAG
This sequence comes from Serratia liquefaciens ATCC 27592, assembly GCF_000422085.1. Taxonomy (NCBI): domain Bacteria; kingdom Pseudomonadati; phylum Pseudomonadota; class Gammaproteobacteria; order Enterobacterales; family Yersiniaceae; genus Serratia; species Serratia liquefaciens. Next base: position 16,509 of record NC_021742.1, on the reverse strand, counting down.
AGCCCGACCAGAGCGCCGAGACCGATCTTGTCGATCCCGGCGCGGCCCAGGCGATCCGGCGTGGCCAACCGCCAATGAAAGTCCTGTTTCTGCCCACGGAGGTGATGCTGCAGATAGGTGGCGGGATGATAGGTTTCCTGATACACCAACACGCCATCCAGCCCCAGCGTTTTCAGTTCGGCATACTCTTCCTGCGCCAGCGGTTGTACCTCCATCATCAGCGAACTGAAATGGCGGCGGATCGCCGGAATATGCTGGCGAAAGTAATCCATGCCGACCTTGGTTTGGTGTTCACCGGTGACCAGCAGCAGATGCTCAAAACCCAAAGCTTTAATCGCCAGACACTCGCGTTCGATTTCTGCGGCATCCAGGGTTTTGCGCTTGATGCGATTGCTCATTGAAAAACCGCAGTAAGTGCAGTCATTAGCGCACAGATTAGACAGGTATAAGGGCACATAGAAGCTGACCACGTTACCAAAACGTTGGCGAGTCAGTTGCTGTGCACGTTGCGCCAAAGGTTCCAGATAGTGCGCCGCGGCAGGGGAGATCAATGCCATAAAGTCTTCACGCGTCAGCTTGTCCGCATTGAGTGCACGCTCCACATCCCGCGCCGTCTTACTGTTAATGCGCAGCGAGATGTCGTCCCAATCCAACTGCTGCCAGCGGCGGCTGAAATCATCGGCCATCACAACGTCTCCCCGGCCTGGCTGAGAAAAGCCGTCAGCGGGCTGGAAGCCGCCGCACTACGTTGGCTACTGCCCAAACCGGCTTGACGCGCCAGTTCACCGGCTTCCAAGGCCAAACGGAAAGCATGCGCCATCTGTACGGGATCGCGTGCCACGGCGATAGCCGTATTCACCAGCACCGCATCGGCACCCAGTTCCATGGCTTCCAGTGCATGGCTCGGCGCACCGATACCGGCGTCCACCACCACCGGCACTTTGGCCTGTTCGATAATGATCTCCAGAAAGTCGCGGGTGCGCAGCCCCCGGTTGGAACCGATTGGCGATCCGAGTGGCATGACCGCCGCGCAGCCCACTTCTTCCAGCCGTTTGCATAGCACCGGGTCGGCACCGCAGTAAGGCAGCACCACAAAGCCTTCTTTTACCAAGGTTTCCGCCGCTTTCAGGGTTTCTATGGGGTCCGGCAGCAGGTATTTCACATCAGGGTGAATTTCCAGTTTTACCCAGTGAGTGCCGAGTGCCTCACGCGCCAGCCGGGCGGCAAACACCGCTTCGCCGGCGGTTTTGGCGCCAGAGGTATTGGGCAGCAGGCGAACGCCCAACTGTTGCAGCGGCGCCAGAATGGCATCATTGCCACCGCGCAGATCAACGCGCTTCATCGCCATGGTGACCAGCTGCGAACCGGAGGCCTGCAGGGCTTCCAGCATCAGCGCTGGGGTGGCGAACTTGCCGGTGCCGGTAAACAGGCGTGAAGTAAAGGTGGTATCGGCGATTTGTAGCATGTCAGCCTCCGGCGATCGCTTGAAACAACAGGATGTCATCACCGTCCTGCACCTGGTGGTTAGCCCAGTCGGCGCGCGGGATGATGGTTTGGTTGATAGCCAGCGCGGTACCCGGCTGGTGGCGTTGCAGTTGCTCCAGCAAAGCATCGACGCTCAGGGGTTGCGCCAGTTCCAACGGCTGGTCATTAAGCAGGATCTTCATGCTGCCCCTCCGCATACCGCACAGGTGCTGGCCTGGCTGAGTTGCAAGGTGCTCCAGCTTTGTTGTTTACCGTCGAACAACCGTAATTTGCCGTTCAGTGGTGAAGGCATGCCTGCCAGCATCTTTATCGCTTCCAGGGCTTGCAGCGTACCGATGACGCCGACCACCGGACCGAGCACGCCAGCGGTGCGGCAATTGCGCTGCGGTTCTGCCTGTTCCGGGTAAAGGCAAGCGTAACAGCCGTGGACATAAGGCGGTTCAATGACCAGCAACTGGCCGCTGAAACCCACCGCGCTGCCGCTGATAAGCGGCTTGTCGGCGCTGATGCAGGCGGCGTTCACCGCATGGCGGGTTTCCATATTGTCGCTGCAGTCCAAAATGAGATCGGCGCGCTCCACGGCGTGATGCAAGGTTTCGCCTTGCAGCCGTTGTTCCAGCGCAATGGCTTCAATCATCGGGTTCAGTGCCTGTAGCTGGCGCTGCGCCAGAGCGGCTTTGCTTTTTTCCACGTCGGGGCTGCGGTACAGGATCTGGCGCTGCAGGTTGGTGACGTGAAGCCTATCGTCATCGGCCAGCAACAGCGTACCGACGCCGGCGGCGGCCAGATAGAGCGCTGCAGGGGAGCCTAAGCCACCAAGCCCGACGATCAACGCCGTCGAACGCTTCAGTTTCTCCTGACCTTCCGGGCCGATATCTTCCAGCAGCAGTTGGCGGCTGTAACGCAGGAACTCTTGATCGTTCAACATGGCGTTACTCCTTGCCTTCGATCAACTGCAGCAGTTGAGCGGTGGCGGCGCGCCAGTCCGGCGCTTGAGTAATGGCGCTGACCACCGCCACGCTACCTACGCCGCAGGCCAACACGTCGGCCACGCGATCGATACTGATCCCGCCGATCGCCACCGTCGGATAGTCACTCAACCCGAGGATATGGCGTTTCAGCTCTGCCAGGCCCTGGGGAGCGGAAGGCATGTCTTTGGTTTGCGTCGGGAAAATATGCCCCAGCGCAATATAAGAAGGCTTCACCGCAATGGCTCGCGCCAGCTCGGCGTCGTCATGGGTGGAAACGCCTAAACGCAATCCGGCGCGGTGAATGGCCGCCAAATCGGTGGTCTCCAGGTCTTCCTGACCCAGGTGGACGCCATAGGCATCGTGTTTAATCGCCAATTGCCAATAGTCATTAATAAACAGCCGGGCGTTGTACCTTTTACCGAGCGCAATGGCGGCGGCAATATCCTCTTCGACCCGCTCATCCGGCAAATCCTTGATGCGCAGTTGGATCGTGGTAACACCCGCATCCAGCAGGCGAGCAATCCATTCGACACTGTCGACTACCGGATATAATCCCAGCTTGTGCGGGGTGGCGGGGAAGGGCGTGGTGATATCAGTCATTGCTCAGTTCCTCTTGCAGGTTGCCGGCGCTGTGGTAGAGCTCGCTGCCGCGTGAACGGAACTCGGCCGACATTTTTTCCATGCCGGTGAGTTGTACTTCTATCGGTTTGGCGGCTTCCTGCGCAGCGGCATAGTCGCGTACTTCCTGCGAAATTTTCATCGAGCAGAATTTGGGGCCGCACATGGAACAGAAGTGGGCGATTTTGCCGGACTCTTGCGGCAGGGTTTCGTCGTGATAAGCGCGGGCGGTAGCCGGGTCGAGCGCCAGGTTGAACTGATCTTCCCAGCGGAATTCGAAACGCGCCTTGGACATGGCGTTATCGCGGATCTGGGCACCCGGGTGGCCTTTGGCCAAATCGGCGGCGTGGGCGGCAATTTTGTAGGTGATCAGCCCCTGTTTGACGTCTTCTTTGTTCGGCAGCCCGAGGTGCTCCTTCGGCGTGACGTAACACAGCATGGCGCAGCCGAACCAACCGATCATCGCGGCGCCGATGCCGGAGGTGAAGTGGTCATAGCCCGGGGCGATATCGGTGGTTAGCGGGCCAAGGGTGTAGAACGGCGCTTCGTGGCAATGCTCCAACTCTTCGGTCATGTTGCGACGGATCATTTGCATCGGTACATGACCCGGGCCTTCGATCATCACCTGCACGTCATATTCCCAGGCAATTTTGGTCAGTTCGCCCAGCGTGTGCAGTTCGGCGAACTGCGCTTCATCATTGGCGTCCTGAATTGAGCCGGGGCGCAGGCCATCTCCCAGGGACAGTGAGACGTCATAGGCGGCGCAAATTTCGCAGATTTCGCGGAAGTGCTGGTACAGGAAGTTTTCCTGATGGTGTGACAGACACCATTTAGCCATGATCGAACCGCCGCGCGAGACGATGCCGGTCAGGCGCTTGGCGGTCATCGGTACATAGCGCAACAGTACGCCGGCGTGGATGGTGAAGTAGTCAACGCCTTGCTCTGCCTGCTCAAGTAACGTATCGCGGAACATTTCCCAGGTCAGGTTTTCCGCCACGCCGTTCACTTTTTCCAGCGCCTGATAGATAGGCACCGTGCCGATCGGTACCGGGCTGTTACGCAGGATCCATTCGCGGGTTTCGTGGATATAGCGGCCGGTGGACAGGTCCATCACCGTATCCGCGCCCCAGCGGGTGGACCAGACCAGTTTTTCGACCTCCTCTTCGATGGATGAGGTCACCGCCGAGTTGCCGATGTTGGCGTTAACTTTCACCAGAAAATTGCGACCGATGATCATCGGCTCGGATTCGGGATGGTTGATATTAGCGGGGATGATGGCGCGTCCAGCGGCCACTTCCTGGCGAACGAATTCCGGCGTGATGTTCTCCGGCAGATTGGCGCCCCAACTTTGCCCTGGATGCTGCTGGCGCAGGACATCGCCACGGATACGCTCGCGGCCCATGTTTTCGCGGATGGCGATAAACTCCATCTCAGGGGTGATTACGCCAGCGCGGGCGTAGTGCAACTGGGTGACGCATTTGCCGGGTTGCGCCTTGCGCGGCCGCGGCAGATGTTCAAAACGCAGGTGATCCAGACCTTCATCCGCCAGGCGCTGCTGGGTAAAGCCGGAACTGACGCCATTGAGCAGTTCGGTATCACCGCGTTCAGCTATCCAGCCTGCACGCAGTTTTACCAGGCCGGTATGCACATTAAGTTCAGATTGCGGATCGCCATAAGGACCGGCAGTGTCGTATACCGGAATGGCTTCGTTGGGCTGGTACTGTGGGTTGTCTTTGTCGCCGCCAAGCAGCGTCGGGCTAAGCTGGATTTCACGCATCGGCACCTGCAGATCGTTGCGTGAGCCCTGCAGATAAATCCGGCGTGAATTGGGAAAGGACACGCCCTGAAGGGTATCGATAAACTGCTGGGCTTCTTCGCGTTGCTCTTTACGGGCACGGGGTTTTTTAACGTTAGACATAGCAAGTTCCTACCAGTGTGTTGGGTTGGGAATGTTGCTTGTCTGGAGCTCGGAGGGAGTAATGATGCTGGCCGACAGGGCGGGATTATCCCTGTTGGGATCACCTGCCTGTGGCGATAGATTACTCTTGTTCCCTTCGCGGGTATTAACCCGATCAGGTTCCGCGGATCCCGAATTAACGGTCTCAGCCTGGCCAATTTGATGAACAAATCAGGCGCTAGGCACTCCGACAAGATGCCCCCAGTATAGGAGGGTGAATAAAAAAAACTACAAAATTCTAACGTGCCTGATCCAGCGCTTTATCCGGCATCGTTTGCTGCCAGGCTTCGGTCGCCAGTTGGATCAGCTTATCTTCCAGGGTAAAACGTGCCGCCAGGGTTTCACCGATATCCGACAATGCCTGATGGAGTTCCAGGCACACATCCTGATCGATATCCACTTCGGTATAGCGATCGTGAAATGCCATAATCTGTTCGGTATTTGCCCACAGTTTGGGGTAGATGTTTACCGACAGCGTCATTTTCGGACTGGATGCGCCTTCCACTTGCTTGATAATTCTGTCATAGATATGAAAATGACCGGCGGAAAGGTAATCCACCAGATTATGGCAAAAGTTCTCCAGCGCTTTTTCATTCAGCGGCGTATGCTTTTCTTTATTCGGTTTGATACCCACGAGGGTGCAATAGGCGACCAGCAATTGCTTGCGAGCCTGAAGCCATTGATCAACTAATTCATTACTACCACCAACGCGCTGAGTCAGGCTTTCCAAACGGTTGAGCATGTTTGACTCCGTAAGTAATAAAACGTAACAGTAAGTTATTAAAATGTTACAAGGCCGATTTGTAGAGTGCCAGTGAAGCTGAGGTTGTGCAACAACGATATGGAACTTGCATTAACGGGTAATGAAAATGGCTGGTGGATTGTCAGCCATGAAAGCAAACTTTGGTTACCAAACGGTGAATTGCCGTGTGGTTTGGCGGCGTCATTCTCCCTGCAGGGGCGGATGGCCAGGGCTATTGGTGAATGGGAAGGGCTGCCGGTCTGGCTGGTGCGTCAGGCGATGCCGCAGGACATGGGCTCGGTACGCCAACTGCTAGAGCTCGATCGTGGACTGTTCCAGCTCGCTGGGCGAGGGGTGCAACTGGCCGACTTCTACCGTTCCCATCGCTACTGCGGTTACTGCGGCCATGAGATGCATCTCAGTCGCACGGAGAGTGCCTGTCTGTGTGGTAATTGCCGCGAGCGTTACTACCCGCAAATCGCCCCTTGCGTGATTGTTGCCATTCGACGTGACGACGAGATCCTGCTGGCCCAGCACGTGCGCCATCGCGGTGGAATTCATACTGTCCTGGCCGGTTTTGTTGAGGTCGGCGAAACGCTGGAGCAAGCGGCTGCGCGCGAGGTAATGGAGGAAAGTAATATTGAAATCAAAAACCTGCGCTACGTCACCTCGCAACCCTGGCCATTCCCGCATTCGCTGATGATGGCCTTTATGGCCGATTACCATCGGGGGGAGATCCGTCACGATCCGAAAGAGCTGCTTAACGCCGGCTGGTACCGCTACGATCGGTTGCCGCTTTTGCCGCCGCCCGGCACCGTGGCGCGTCGCCTGATAGAGGACACCGTAGCCTTATGCCGCGAGCAATAACTCGCTACAATAGCGGCAGATGAATAAGGGAGCCCCATAAATGAATGAGTTGAAGAACGATCGTTACCTGCGCGCGCTGCTGCGTCAGCCGGTGGATGTGACCCCCGTATGGATGATGCGTCAGGCCGGTCGTTATTTGCCGGAGTACAAAGCCACCCGTGCCCAGGCCGGTGATTTTATGTCGCTGTGCAAGAACGCGGAACTGGCTTGCGAGGTTACGCTGCAGCCGTTGCGCCGCTTCCCGCTGGATGCGGCCATTCTGTTCTCCGACATCCTCACTATTCCCGATGCTATGGGGCTGGGGCTGTATTTCGAAACCGGCGAAGGCCCGCGTTTCTCCTCGCCGATTACCTGTCGTGCCGACGTGGACAAGTTGCCGGCCTTCGATCCGGAAGTGGAGCTGGGCTATGTGATGAACGCGGTGCGTACTATCCGCCGCGAGCTCAAAGGCGAAGTGCCGCTGATCGGTTTCTCCGGCAGCCCGTGGACCCTGGCGACCTATATGGTGGAAGGCGGCAGCAGCAAGGCCTTCACCAAGCTGAAAAAAATGATGTATGCGGAGCCGGCTACGCTGCACCTGCTGCTGGATAAGCTGGCAGACAGCGTCATTTTGTATCTCAACGCCCAGATCAAAGCCGGCGCGCAGTCGGTGATGGTCTTCGATACCTGGGGCGGCGTGCTGACCGGCCGTGACTACCGCGAATTCTCTCTGCATTACATGCATAAGATTGTCGATGGGCTGCTACGTGAAAACGATGGCCGCCGCGTGCCGGTCACGCTGTTCACCAAAGGTGGTGGCCAGTGGCTGGAGGCTATGGCGGCCACCGGTTGTGACGCGCTGGGTCTTGACTGGACGACCGACATCGCTGACGCGCGCCGTCGCGTAGGGGATAAAGTCGCGCTGCAGGGCAACATGGATCCTTCTATGCTGTATGCGTCACCTGAGCGTATTGCGCAGGAAGTGGAAACTATTCTGGCCGGTTTCGGTCACGGTGAAGGGCACGTATTTAACCTGGGTCACGGCATTCATTTGGATGTGCCACCAGAAAACGCCGGCGCCTTTGTCGAGGCGGTTCACGCTCAATCGGGCAAATACCATCGCTAAGGACCGGACGTGATAGATACTCAAGCCCTACGCGCGGAGCAATTGCAGCGCGCCTCGGAAGTGATTCGTTACGATGACTTCCAGACCGAGTCGCCGGCCTTTATTGCCGGTGCCGACGTGGGCTTTGAACAGGAAGGTGAGGTGACGCGTGCTGCCATTGCCATCCTGCGCTATCCATCGCTGGAGCTGGTGGAGTACCGGGTGGCTCGTGTCGCGACCACCCTGCCTTACATTCCCGGTTTTTTATCATTTCGTGAATACCCTGCGTTGCTCGCGGCTTGGGAGCAATTGCAGCAGAAGCCGGATTTGGTTTTTGTCGACGGCCATGGTATCTCACACCCGCGCCGACTGGGCGTTGCCAGCCATTTCGGTCTGCTGGTCGACGTACCGACCATTGGCGTCGCCAAAAAGCGTCTGTGCGGTAAATTCGCCCCTTTGGACGCCGCCGTCGGCGCGTTGGCGCCGCTGGAAGATAAAGGCGAGCAGCTTGGCTGGGTGTGGCGTAGCAAGGCGCGTTGTAACCCGTTGTTTATCTCTACCGGCCACCGCGTCGGGGCAGACAGTGCGTTGGCCTGGGTACAACGTTGTATGGCGGGCTACCGTTTGCCGGAACCTACGCGCTGGGCTGATGCCATCGCCTCGCGCCGGCCGGCCTTCCAGCGCTGGTTGCAGCAGCATCCAGAGGTGTCGCAATGACCGATTTCGGGTACACTGCGGCGCAGATAACGCGTAAGAGAGTGAATAATGCTACGTAACCCGATCCATTTACGTCTGGAAAAGCTTGAAAGCTGGCAACATTTGACCTTTATGGCCAGTTTGTGCGAGCGTATGTATCCGAATTACCAGATGTTCTGCCTGCAAACCGAGTTTGGCGATCCGGCGATTTACCGCCGCATTCTGGATTTGGTGTGGGAAACGCTGGTGGTCAAGGACGCCAAGGTCAACTTTGACAGCCAGCTGGAGAAGTTGGAAGAGGCGATACCTTCGGCAGAAGATTACGATCTTTACGGCGTTTACCCGGCTATTGACGCCTGTATCGCATTAGGGGAACTGATCCATTCGCGACTCAGCGGGGAGACGCTAGAGCACGCCATCGCCATTAGCGAAACGTCAATTCGCACCGTGGCGATGTTGGAAATGACTCAGGCCGGTAAAGAAATGACCGACGATGAGCTCAAGGTTTTGCCTGCGGTAGAGGAAGAATGGGACATCCAATGGGAAATTTTCCGCCTGTTGGCTGACTGCGAGGAACGCGATTTAGAGCTGATCAAAGGCTTGCGTTCTGACCTCCGCGAGGCCGCGGTGAGTAATATCGGGATAAATTTAACGCAATAAGGCAAGAAAACGTGATTTAACGCCTGATTTGTCATGCCTTAAGGCTTCACATCCGCACCCTGTCTGGTCTACATTTGGGGGGCGTAAAAAAAGTGGCTATCGGTGCGTGTATGCAGGGAGTGCTGTCAATCGGCATATCCGTCGCACTCGATGCTTTGCAAACGATAAACACACTGTAAGGATAACTTATGAACAAGACTCAACTGATTGATGTAATCGCGGACAAGGCTGACCTTTCCAAAGCACAAGCTAAACTGGCTCTGGAATCCACCCTGGCTGCTATTACTGAGTCTCTGAAAGAAGGTGATGCAGTACAATTGGTTGGTTTCGGTACTTTCAAGGTCAACCACCGCAACGAGCGCACTGGTCGCAACCCGCAGACTGGTAAAGAAATCAAAATCGCAGCTGCTAACGTGCCTGCGTTCGTTTCTGGTAAAGCACTGAAAGACGCGGTTAAGTAATACTGCGTGTTGGTGAAAAGATTAAACAGGGGGGCAATAGCGCCCCTTTTGTTTATCCGACAGGCGCTCATGGTCATCGGCCTTGCCGGTGTCCTGAGTGCCTGCAGCAGTCATTCAGATCCCCCTGCCTTTAGTGCCAGCGGCTTTGTGGCCGACCAGGGCGTTATTCGCCTGTGGCGCAAAGACGACGATCGGCATCGCCCACAGGTGCTGATGAGTGTCTACAGTCCTTATCGCGGTCCGGGCACCGTCACCACGCTGTACGAATACCAAAACGGCGAACTGCGCCAGATTAAACGCACCGATGCCGATGGCGATCGTGACTCTATTCAACTTCGCTTCACCGATGACGGCGAAGTAAGCTTTATGCAGCGTCAACTGGCCACGCGGCGTGAACAACTGACCGCCGATGAAATCGCGCTGTACCAATACCAGGCGCGTCGAGTGCTTGAAGTGAGTAATGCGCTGCGTGCCGGCAATGTGAAACTGCTGCAGGGGCGTTGGCAACAGGGCACGGTGCAAACCTGCGATGGTCAAACGTTGAAACCAGGGCTGGACGGCAGTGCCGAAGCCTGGATTGAGCGCCGCGCCCGCAACAGCAGCCAACCGGTGAATATTGCCTGGTTGGATGCGCCAGAAGGGCGTGAACTGCTGCTGGTGGCAAATGACGATTTTTGCCGCTGGGAACCGAAAGAAGATCAGCTATAAAAAAGGCCCCGCATGGCGGAGCCCTCAGAGATTTTAGCGTTCAGATCATTTGCCGCGTGCAATCGCACGATAGCCAATGTCCTTACGGCAGAAGCTGCCTGGCCACTGAATGCCTTCCGCCAATTGGTAAGCGCGTTGTTGCGCCTGAGCCACCGTTTCACCCAGTGCGGTAACGCACAGAACGCGGCCACCGCTGGTCACCACGTCGTTACCCTGCATGCGGGTGCCGGCATGGAATACCTTGCCGTCGGCGCTTTCTTGCTGCGGCAGACCCTGAATGACCTCACCGTTGTTATAGTCACCCGGATAACCGCCGGCTGCCAGTACCACGCCTAACGCAGGACGTTCATCCCATTCAGACGTTTTCTCATCCAGCTTGCCTTCCGCACCGGCCAGGCACAGTTCAACCAGATCAGAGCGCAGACGCAGCATGATCGGCTGTGTTTCCGGATCGCCAAAGCGGCAGTTGAATTCAATGACTTTCGGTTGACCGTCCGCAGAGATCATCAGTCCGGCATAAAGGAAGCCGACATAGGTGTTACCTTCCGCCGCCATGCCACGCACGGTTGGCCAGATAACCTGGTCCATCGCGCGTTGGTGGATTTCATCGGTCACCACTGGCGCCGGGGAATAAGCTCCCATACCGCCGGTGTTCGGGCCGGTGTCGCCATCGCCGACGCGTTTGTGATCCTGGCTGGTGGCCATCGGCACTACGTTTTCTCCGTCTACCATAACGATAAAGCTGGCTTCTTCCCCATCCAGGAATTCTTCCACCACGATGCGGTGGCCTGCATCGCCGAAAGCGTTACCTGCCAGCATGTCTTGCACGGCGTCTTCCGCTTCCTGCAGCGTCATGGCAACAATCACGCCTTTACCGGCAGCCAGGCCGTCGGCCTTGATGACGATCGGTGCACCTTTACTGCGAACATAGGCCAGCGCCGGTTCGACTTCGGTAAAGTTTTGGTACTCGGCGCTTGGGATATTGTGGCGCGCCAGGAAATCTTTGGTGAAGGCTTTAGAGCCTTCTAACTGAGCTGCGGCCTGAGAGGGACCAAAGATTTTCAGACCGGCGGCCTGGAAGGCGTCAACCACGCCAATCACCAGCGGCGCTTCCGGCCCAACAATGGTGAGGCCGATATCGTTGCTCTGGGCAAAAGCGAGCAGGGCCGGAATATCGGTAGCGGAGATATCGACGTTCGTAAGACCTGGTTCCAGCGCGGTACCGGCATTGCCCGGTGCTACGTAAACTTTGTCCGCCAGCGGTGATTGGGCTGCTTTCCAGGCCAGCGCGTGTTCGCGTCCGCCGTTGCCGATAATTAAAATGTTCATCAGGTGCTCCACGAAGGGCGTGCGCCGCAGCGCACGCAGCAAAAAGGATTAATGGCGGAAGTGACGCATATCGGTAAAGATCATCGCAATGCCGTGTTCGTTGGCGGCGGCAATCACTTCATCATCACGGATCGACCCGCCTGGCTGGATCACGCAGGTGATGCCAACGGCTGCCGCGGCATCGATGCCGTCACGGAACGGGAAGAAGGCGTCGGACGCCATGGCGGAGCCTTTGACTTCCAGACCTTCGTCGGCGGCTTTGATGCCGGCGATCTTGGCTGAGTAAACGCGGCTCATTTGCCCCGCACCTATGCCGATGGTCATGTTGTCGCGCGCATAAACAATGGCGTTAGACTTAACAAACTTGGCCACTTTCCAGCAGAACAGCGCATCACGCAATTCCTGAGCGGTAGGTTGGCGTTCGGACACTACGCGCAGATCGCTTTCACTCACCATGCCCAGATCGCGATCCTGCACCAGCAAGCCGCCGTTGACGCGCTTGAAGTCCAGAGCGGCAACGCGTTGCTGCCATTGGCCGCAGGCCAGCACGCGGACGTTCTGTTTGGCGGCCAGCAGGGAGCGCGCTTCCTGGCTGATGCTAGGGGCGATAATCACTTCCACAAACTGACGACTGATAATGGCCTGCGCAGTGGCGGCGTCCAGTTCGCGGTTAAAGGCGATGATGCCGCCGAACGCGGAGGTAGGATCGGTTTGATAGGCACGCTCATAGGCTGCCAGAATATCGTCGCCTATCGCCACGCCACAGGGGTTGGCGTGCTTGACGATAACGCAGGCCGGTTCGGCGAACTCTTTCACGCACTCCAGTGCCGCATCGGTATCGGCGATGTTGTTGTACGACAACGCTTTGCCCTGTAGCTGATCGGCGGTGGCGACAGAAGCTTCCTGAACATTCTCTTCTATATAGAAGGCGGCCTGCTGGTGGCTGTTCTCACCGTAGCGCATATCCTGCTTCTTGATGTAGTTAAGGTTCAGCGTGCGAGGGAAGCGACCGGAAGGCTGCTCGGTTTCGCCATGGTAGGCCGGCACCAGCGCGCCGAAGTAGTTGGCGATCATGCTGTCGTAAGCGGCGGTGTGTTCAAACGCCTTGATAGCCAGATCGAAACGGGTGGCGTATTGCAGTGAGCCGTCGTTGTTATCCATCTCGGTAATGATAGCGGCGTAGTCACTGCTCTTTACCACGATGGCGACGTCTTTATGGTTCTTGGCCGCGGAGCGCACCATGGTTGGGCCGCCGATGTCGATATTCTCTACTGCATCTTCCAGCGAGCAATCCGGGCGCGCCACGGTTTGGGCGAACGGATACAGGTTTACCACCACCATGTCGATCGGCTTGATGTCATGTTGGCTCATGATGCCATCGTCCTGGCCGCGACGGCCCAGAATGCCGCCGTGCACTTTCGGGTGCAGCGTCTTTACTCGTCCATCCATCATTTCCGGGAAACCGGTGTAGTCGGAAACTTCGGTAACAGGTAGACCGGCATCTGCCAGCAGGCGAGCGGTACCGCCGGTGGAGAGCAGTTCAACGCCACGGCTTGAAAGCGCTTCGGCGAATTCAACGATACCGGCTTTGTCAGAGACGCTGAGCAGGGCCCGGCGGATTGGACGAGGTTGTTGCATGGTTTTATCCCTTGGCTTTGGAGTCGCAATAAAAGAGCGTTACGTGAATTTCCACCTTCTACTCTCTATAAGGAAAGGTTTTTCTCTCTATAAAGGGGGTATCAGGCACAAATTCAGGTAACGCCCCCATAAAAAGGGGAGCGTTTCGTCGCGGGGAATTGTAGCGAAAACGTTTGCGTGGCGCTCGTAAATTTTCCGTGCAAATGGCTTCTGTGGATAAGTTTGTGCACAACAGGGTATAAGGCGGGCTTTTGCTGTGGAATGCAGCAAACGATCGTTTTTGTCGAAAATACCTGTTGCGGCCTGCGAGGAACTCCCTATAATGCGCCTCCATCGACACGGAACATGTGAACAACTTCACAGAGTCTCCGGGGTTCGAAGAGAAAAAATCCTGAAATTTAGGGGTTGACTCTGAAAGAGGAAAGCGTATTATACGCCACCTCGAGATAGCAAGCTACGGCGGCTAACTCACTGCTCTTTAACAATTTATCAGACAATCTGTGTGGGCACTCCACAAGACGATATCCAGAACCTTCGGGTTCAAAAAAATATCAAGTCTTGAAGAGTGACCAAGCAATAATTCATTTAGTTGACATGTTTAACTGATGAATATTACGAAAGTTAATTTTCGAGCATCGCTTCACGAGTTGAAGCAAATCAAGCTTTTAATTGAAGAGTTTGATCATGGCTCAGATTGAACGCTGGCGGCAGGCCTAACACATGCAAGTCGAGCGGTAGCACAGGAGAGCTTGCTCTCTGGGTGACGAGCGGCGGACGGGTGAGTAATGTCTGGGAAACTGCCTGATGGAGGGGGATAACTACTGGAAACGGTAGCTAATACCGCATAATGTCTACGGACCAAAGTGGGGGACCTTCGGGCCTCATGCCATCAGATGTGCCCAGATGGGATTAGCTAGTAGGTGGGGTAATGGCTCACCTAGGCGACGATCCCTAGCTGGTCTGAGAGGATGACCAGCCACACTGGAACTGAGACACGGTCCAGACTCCTACGGGAGGCAGCAGTGGGGAATATTGCACAATGGGCGCAAGCCTGATGCAGCCATGCCGCGTGTGTGAAGAAGGCCTTCGGGTTGTAAAGCACTTTCAGCGAGGAGGAAGGGTAGTGTGTTAATAGCACATTGCATTGACGTTACTCGCAGAAGAAGCACCGGCTAACTCCGTGCCAGCAGCCGCGGTAATACGGAGGGTGCAAGCGTTAATCGGAATTACTGGGCGTAAAGCGCACGCAGGCGGTTTGTTAAGTCAGATGTGAAATCCCCGCGCTTAACGTGGGAACTGCATTTGAAACTGGCAAGCTAGAGTCTTGTAGAGGGGGGTAGAATTCCAGGTGTAGCGGTGAAATGCGTAGAGATCTGGAGGAATACCGGTGGCGAAGGCGGCCCCCTGGACAAAGACTGACGCTCAGGTGCGAAAGCGTGGGGAGCAAACAGGATTAGATACCCTGGTAGTCCACGCTGTAAACGATGTCGACTTGGAGGTTGTGCCCTTGAGGCGTGGCTTCCGGAGCTAACGCGTTAAGTCGACCGCCTGGGGAGTACGGCCGCAAGGTTAAAACTCAAATGAATTGACGGGGGCCCGCACAAGCGGTGGAGCATGTGGTTTAATTCGATGCAACGCGAAGAACCTTACCTACTCTTGACATCCAGAGAATTCGCTAGAGATAGCTTAGTGCCTTCGGGAACTCTGAGACAGGTGCTGCATGGCTGTCGTCAGCTCGTGTTGTGAAATGTTGGGTTAAGTCCCGCAACGAGCGCAACCCTTATCCTTTGTTGCCAGCACGTAATGGTGGGAACTCAAAGGAGACTGCCGGTGATAAACCGGAGGAAGGTGGGGATGACGTCAAGTCATCATGGCCCTTACGAGTAGGGCTACACACGTGCTACAATGGCGTATACAAAGAGAAGCGAACTCGCGAGAGCAAGCGGACCTCATAAAGTACGTCGTAGTCCGGATCGGAGTCTGCAACTCGACTCCGTGAAGTCGGAATCGCTAGTAATCGTAGATCAGAATGCTACGGTGAATACGTTCCCGGGCCTTGTACACACCGCCCGTCACACCATGGGAGTGGGTTGCAAAAGAAGTAGGTAGCTTAACCTTCGGGAGGGCGCTTACCACTTTGTGATTCATGACTGGGGTGAAGTCGTAACAAGGTAACCGTAGGGGAACCTGCGGTTGGATCACCTCCTTACCTAATGATATTGATTCGCGTGAAGTGCTCACACAGATTGTCTGATGAAAAAGTAACGAGCAGAAATACCTTTATAGGCTTGTAGCTCAGGTGGTTAGAGCGCACCCCTGATAAGGGTGAGGTCGGTGGTTCAAGTCCACTCAGGCCTACCACTTCTCGAAGTGGAAAAGGTACTGCACGTGACTGTATGGGGCTATAGCTCAGCTGGGAGAGCGCCTGCCTTGCACGCAGGAGGTCAGCGGTTCGATCCCGCTTAGCTCCACCATATAGTCCTGTATTTCAATACTTCAGAGTGTACTGGCAACAGTATGCTGCGAAGTATTTTGCTCTTTAACAATCTGGAACAAGCTGAAAATTGAAACATGACAGCTGAAACTTATCCCTCCGTAGATGTATTGGGATAAGGATTAACCTGTCATAGAGTCTCTCAAATGTAGCAGCACGAAAGTGGAAACACCTTCGGGTTGTGAGGTTAAGTGACTAAGCGTACACGGTGGATGCCTAGGCAGTCAGAGGCGATGAAGGGCGTGCTAATCTGCGATAAGCGTCGGTAAGGTGATATGAACCGTAATAACCGGCGATACCCGAATGGGGAAACCCAGTGCAATTCGTTGCACTATCATACGATGAATACATAGTCGTATGAGGCGAACCGGGGGAACTGAAACATCTAAGTACCCCGAGGAAAAGAAATCAACCGAGATTCCCCCAGTAGCGGCGAGCGAACGGGGAGGAGCCCAGAACCTGAATCAGTTCTTGTGTTAGTGGAAGCGTCTGGAAAGTCGCACAGTAAAGGGTGATAGTCCCGTACACTAAAATGCATTAATTGTGAGTTCGATGAGTAGGGCGGGACACGTGACATCCTGTCTGAATATGGGGGGACCATCCTCCAAGGCTAAATACTCCTGACTGACCGATAGTGAACCAGTACCGTGAGGGAAAGGCGAAAAGAACCCCGGCGAGGGGAGTGAAATAGAACCTGAAACCGTGTACGTACAAGCAGTGGGAGCACCTTCGTGGTGTGACTGCGTACCTTTTGTATAATGGGTCAGCGACTTATATTTTGTAGCAAGGTTAACCGTAT